>NZ_BPWA01000002.1 GCF_020521555.1 Rodentibacter sp. JRC1
AGCTAGAGAACAAACGTTTAGCCCTTATTAAAGAGTTAGAAGAAAAAGGTTGGCGTCCTGAAGATTTATTAAACCCGGTGACTCAAAAAGCCAAAGCTCGCCACACGCGCAAAGCGAAAAATAAATATGTTTATGTGACTGAAATTGGAGAAACTCAATATTGGACTGGGCGTGGTCGAATGCCGGCAACGTTAAAAGCACAAGTTGAATCTGGTAAATCTCTTGATAGCTTTTTGATCCAAGAATAATTTTGCGCGCCACGCCTTTATCGCATACGCGACCGTGTGGAGAAATTGTGCAAAACTTGTACCAAGTTTCACACCGAATTTCACCACACTTAAAGGCTATTTTGTGGATTTTCCCACAGTCACTTCGCCCCCTTGCGTGGGCTGTTCGGGATATTTCGTATTTTCCTGCTTTGGTAGGCAGAAAAATACGAAACACCACTCACCGTTCTTGTGGAAAAATCCACAAAATGGGGAGATCGTGCTACCGAATAAAAATAGGGCATTTAGTTACTTTTTGAAAAAGAACCCATTAGAAGTATGCTTTTCTTGATCCAATAAGGATTTAGAAGTAGAATTGGGGGCGTTAGATCTCTTACTCAATCGGTAAGAATAAAACGATTCGGAAAGTAAAAAAGCACTGCTACCAACAGTGCTTTTTGAAAGTGTTTAGGCTACCTACCAAAGCTACGCCACATAAACACAGAAAAGATGGTTCAGCTACCAACCGAACCATTGAAATTCGGATAGGATTGTACTATAAAATTTGCCGAATGCAAATGTTTTTAAAAATCCTCTCTATTCCGGGTTTGAATTCTGTGTTTTTCAGTGGCGTATATATAAAAATATACAAATATGAAAAATTTAGATTTCGAACAATTCAATTTCAAACAAACATTACATTCAGAAAGAGCGGTAAGGCTCTATCATCGTCACCGTTTTTCACGGAAAATCGAATTAAACGCACGGCACGGTTTATCACAAACGGATATTAACTTTTTGCGTTTGACGGGCAATTATTCTGAATCCCTTTTAAGTACCTTGAAAGTTCGTGAACCGCAATCAGTATCACGACAAAAGCATAAAATTCATAAAGAATTTACCCCTAAAAATATTACTAATACAATCAAGTTTAGTATTGGACAAAAACTGGTCGCGCCGGTAGCAAAACACGATATTAACCTGAATCCTTATGTTCGCAAGCTCCGGAAATCAAAAAAACAACGGTTAAACGTGCGAGATGAACTTGAGGAAATGTGTAAATCCGTATTCCCGGCATTGATTAAACACTGTGAGTATTCAGTTTATGCTGACTGTCTATTTGAGATTAAAGCTCCTCTGAAACAATTAGCTCTTGAATTAGGCGTGTTGTCAAAAAATGGGCGTTATGATCGGTTAAATCGTTTACTTGAAATGATGCAAGAAGCCGGGCTTGCGGTGGTTATGCACGAGTTTGATCAAGAGCGATACAAGCAAAAAGCTGTACGTATCTTCCTATTACCGGATTTTTTCTATTCTTTAGGTCACACAGAAGAAAGTCTTAAAAAAATGGTTGCTTCAACGAATTTGCACCTTATCAAAAAAGGGGCTAAAAAATCCCTTGTAGAACGCGCTCAAGCGCACGAGAAGCGGTTAAAAGGCTTGAATGTAGCTAATATGCAAGCTAATCCTAAAAATGCTGAAAAATATGCACTTTTGCAACGTGCGAAAGTCGATTTTCTCAATGATAAGGCTTTTCGTAATCTTGAAAACAAACGCGTAAAATTTGATCGACAAGAAGATACGGAGCAAAGTGCTATTATATTACCGGATATGCCTTTAACATTAGAGGAACTTGCTTATTTTGCGACAGAAAAACAGGCATCAAAAATTACCCTCACTACTCCACCGATAGATCCGGGAAATCAGAAAAGGCGAATTCACTAAACCTACCTTACAATTTGACCGCACTTTTATTTTATCGAGAGATGAAAGGAGCGGTTATGCCTGTTTCTCTGATTTTGCATATATTTTCTTCCATAGACGACAAAATTTTAATAAAGATTTTGGCTACTTTTTTCATTTTTAGAAAATTAGTAAAATAATTCACAAAAATTGTGGATAAATTTGTGAATTATAAAAGTTAATTACACCTATTATTGCGAAACTTATAGTTTCCTTACGGAAAAATAAAAAGATTAAAAAATCGAAGATTTTTTAATCAAAGATAGCTCCCCACTACGTGGGGCATAATTCGAGCTTCTATTAAGAATAACAGGATAACCTTACTGCAACCAGTTTAGGAAAATTGTTCCTGTGCTTGTCAAGGTCAAGCCCTACGGGTTGGCTACGCCAAACCTTGACAATCACCCACAATTTCCTAATGGTTTTGCAGTAAGGTTATCCTCCTCTCTGTGCTAGCGCACAAAATTTAATTAAATTTGTATTGCATTGAAATACAAATAAGATATAATAAGTTTGTATTTCATTGAATTACAAACTAACTTAACTAGAAAGGAAATTAATGGTGAAAACTATGACTAGCATAAACAATTCATCTTTCAGCTTCAGACTAGCTGGAAATTTAAAACAGAAGGCTTTCAGCGTTATTGAACAGTATGGATTTACACCTTCTCAGGCTTTAAATTTATTTTTAACTGAGATTGCAAATAAAAAAACGATTCCATTGGATCTCTCCTATTTAAAACCAAATGCAACAACATTGGCAGCTATGGAAGAGGCAGAAAATGGAGAATTAGAAATTATTTCTCCTCACAATTCTGATAAGAATATCGTTGAGGTTTTAAATAACTTAATTCCCTAAAAGGAGGGTACTTTGAATGCCGATAATCAACTAACTTTTCAGGTTAGTATCACCACATTATTTAAAAAAGACATAAAAAAATTAGAGGCAAAACAACTTTGCTCACCTGAATTTAATGAGGTTATGTATTTATTACAACATAACAAACCTCTTCCAAAAAAGTATTTAGATCACCCTTTAGAGGGGAAGATGAAAGAATATCGAGATTGTCATATATTCAATGATCTTGTACTAATTTACAAAATTGATAGAGATAAAAAAGAGCTTCAGTTAATTAGGATAGGTTCACATTCAGCCCTATTCAAATAAATTCATATATATAGATCAAAACGCCTAGTAGAAAATATCAATTTACTAGGCGTTTTGGTTTTGTCTAGATACATAAATATTTGTTTTATTGAACAAATATAAAAATAAATATTTTTACAAATAAATATTTGTTTATTTGTTTATTTATGCTAGTATTTAGATGCCAAACAAGAATAAGGAGGATTGAATGAAAGTTATTGCAGTTTTAAGTCAAAAAGGGGGAAGTGGGAAAAGCACTATATCCATTAATATTGCGCGTTGTCTGCAACTTAGAGGGTATAATGTAGCATTAATCGATACCGATCCACAGGCTTCAGCTCGTGAATGGAATGCGCTTTCAAATGAGGATTTCTTTCCAGTGTACGGTTGTGATAAAGGCATATCTGAAAAAGAAATTAAGCATCTAGAAAAAGTCGCTGATTTCCTTTTGATTGATGGTGCGCCACGCATCGAAAAAGCCATGGCAGATTCTATTAAACTTGCTGACTATATTTTAATACCTTTAAAGCCGTCACAATTTGATATTTGGGCGTGCAAAGATTCGATTGAGCTTGTTCAAACTCGAATGCAAATAGATGATAAATTAAAGTCCGGACTTGTATTAAGTCAAGTAAACAAGCAAACCAATTTAGCAAAAGAGGTTATTCAATTTATTCAGGAAAATTTTGAAATACCCTTGCTACAGCATAGTACAGGCTCAAGGATTAGCTATGCGGAGGTGTTAAGTTCAGGTGGTACTGTTTTTGAAGGGCAGTCTAAAGAAGCCAAAGAAGAGATTAATCAAATCACTAACGAAATTTTAACGCAATTAGGAGTAAAAAATGTCTAAAGCCAAACTAACAAAAGGATTATCGCTTGGAAGCATAGAAAAAGAAGCTATGCCTGAACTAAAAGACGATTTAGAAAAAACAACCGAAAAGAGAACTACGTTGTATCTTGATGAAAATATTCATCGTGCAATAAAACGCTATGCGTTCATGGAAGAAATAAAAATTAAAGATTATATTAATAATATTCTACGTAAGGATCTTCAAGAGAAAGGGCTATTGTAATGTATTATGCTTATACTAAATAGATTAGATAAACTGATTTCTGTTGCCAATTACTATCTTGAGCAGCTAAGACAAAAGTCAGTTCTTGCAATAATGGCAACGGTTATTTTTATTTGTACTATCTTGATACATATCATTTTAGGTGGTTCGTTATTCTTTTTTGTAGATGTATGCGTTCTCATTGGTCTTTATCGTAGCCTTCAGACAGCTTATATTAATGCTCATTATCCAAAGCAATAATTAAGGAGAAAAAGATGTTTAAATCTGATCCAGAAATAGATAATCACCCTTTGTATAGAGCTTTAAAGGAAAATAAAGATAACTATACGATGGATTCTAAAGGAGGTGTACATTTAAAGCCGGAATATGCTGATAAAAAGCTCAGAGAAATTCTTCTCAAACTCAAAGACATAAAAATAGAGCTGCATAGATAATAAATGCCTTCTGGTGGATTCAACTTGGTTGCATTTTACGGTTTCCGCTCTTCTTTTTGTCAAGGTCAAGCCCTCCGGGTTGGCTACGCCAAACCTTGACAAAAACCGCTCCAACCGTCTCATTTAACCAAGCCGAAGCCCCCTATTGTGCAGTGATAAATCCTGCAAAGTGCGGTCAATTTCTTGAGGGGGATTCAAAATGGTATTTGCAAATAAAAGGTATTTTAACAAATAAAAAAATAAATATTTATGCAAATAAATATTTGTTTATTTGTCAAAGTGTAGTATAATAAGCCCAGTTAAACGGCAAAGGTCGAATAACTAAAACGGTTCTCACATAGTGGGGATTTCTTATCAACTAGAACCTATAAGGGGCTATCATTATGTCTAATCAAGAACAGTTAGGAAAAAAAGAAGTTATTTGTAAATTTAGCTTAATCATTTTACTTGGGGCAGCGCTCAATCCTCAAGAGTATTTTCCGCAAGCGAAAACTTATGCCGATGTTGTAAATTTTGCGTTTGATTGTAATTCGGTGCAAGCGGAAGATATTTTTATTCTTGATTCTTTTCAAGAAAAATTAAGTGCTTTTCTTGCTGATTTATGGATTGAGTTGGGTTCAGATTATTACACGCTGAAGAAAACAAAAGTGTTCTTGCAGAATTCTTTGATCTCTCAAGGTTATGAAATTCAACTCTAAGGGGGATTATATGAAATGCGAAGAATATAAAGATAAATTTGACCGGATTTTCCAAAAAGTAGGGGGGGAAACCGCCTCTATTTGGAAAGGTGAAAAATGGTCAAATTATGTTGATGCTTTGAACTATGTTTCCTGTATCCGAGGGCAAGAAGTACACGTTAAACTTGAATTTATCCGGGATAGGGTTAAAGCTGCTGTATATGTTGGGGATTACCATTTAGATTACCGGAATTATTTCTCAAAAGAAATTTCATTTAGTGTATTAAAACCTGAACTAAAAATAGTACAGGATTTAATCAATCGGTTAGAACTTAATTCACTTAATGATAAGGTTGTAAATATTTTGGAAGCGAGGAAAAAATCTAATGAAAATAAAGAAAATGAGAAATACAGAATTGAACTATTTAAAAAATTTATACCTTTTAAGGAAGGTTATAACGGGAAGCTGTACGCAAGACCTAAAAATGATGTAAGTATTGAATTTGAGCCACGTGCTAACATCTTAGAAATTAGAGGTGATACTGAATTGCTTATGGCAATTTGTGCTAATATTAAGCAATTACTGTAATTTTAACAAGGGATAGCCATTTTATATGGCTATCCATAAGGGACGATAATGGATAAAAATACAATCTTTGCCAAGCTGTTTAGGCTAACTCCTTTTTCTTATGATATACCTTCATTCATTGAGTTAATGGCTAAATCCGGATATTCGGTGACTAAATCTCAAATTAATTGTTGGCAACGAAAAGAAGGAAGTGAAAAATCACGCCCAGTTCCGGATTTTGTTTTTGAGGTGATATTTAATTATTTGTTTGACCAAAAAACTAAAGGAATGGAAATTATTCATAATTTTGAAGCAAAAAAAGAAATATCCAACAAATAAATATTTGTATATTTCTACAAATAAATATTTGTATATTTGTAAAAATATAGTATAATAGTCTCAGTTAAACAGGAAAGGTCGGATAACGAAGAAAACACTGGGGGTAAAGTATGAATATTGAAATTTGGGATTGTGGTATTGATCCAAAAAAAGTGAAAGAGAAAGTTACTCTTTCGTTAAATAGGCAAGAAATTAAATTTTTGCTGCATAAATTAATGTTATTGAAAAAATCTACTAATAATGATTTGCAAAAGTATATGGAAGAATTAGAAAATTCGACTAGCGAAGAATATAAGGAATGTCTAGAGGAGCTAGTAACTGTTTGTGAATTAGATATTAGGGATTTAGATGCGTTAATAAAGCAGTTTTTAAATTAATTATAGTATAGAAGTACCTATGTAATACATAGGTTACTTCTTTTATCTCTTACTTAAATATTTTGAAGGAAAATAATATGAGTTTAGAAAATAACTTAAAGCAATTAGAAGCGTATTATCCACTTTGTAACTATGAATCAAAGTTGATTTGTGCTGACTTAATTAATGGCATTAACGATATTTTAAAAGGAAAAAAGCTAACAGTTGATGCTTATGCCTCAACGCCTGAAGAGCTAGATAAACGTGTCTATAACTTTTTAATGGAAATAGATAAACATATCTCAGTAACGCTTTAAATTAATCCCTAGTTATGGCTAGGGATTTTCTTTCTCGATAAGCAGTTGTTTTTGATATATCGTATTTTTTTGCGAGTTGAGATAAAGTTAATCCTCTTTTTACATCTCGCTTAAATGCTACTTTCTGGTCTTTTGTAAGTGCTTTAGGTCTCCCTCCCTTTCCTGCTTCACCTTTTGCTAAACGTCCCTCCATTGTGCGCTCTCGAATATAATTGCGATCCACTTCAGATAAGGAAGCCATAAAAACAAATTTAGCTTTCTCAAATGGATCATTGCGTTTTTCTGTATCAATCGCACCATCAAGGCTCTTAAATCCAATTCCACGATTTTCAAGTTCTTCATAAAGATTTAAAAGTTGGCTTGTGCTTCTTCCTAAGCGATCCAATCTTGTAACAACGACGGTATCACCTTCACGAACAAAATTAAGTAATTCATCAAGCCTTACTTTATTTTTGTTTTTCTCCCCGGAATTTTTCCCGGTGAAAATTTTAAGGCAGCCCACATCTTGAAGTAGCTTAACTTGCTCTTCGTAACTTTGCCCGATAGTACTTACTCTAGCGAAACCTATTAATGCCATTTATATACCAGATTATTTACAATTAATATACATCAGTTCTTGTTTCTATACATTTAAAAAGATTATCATTTTTATATATTGTTATTTTTGAAAAATAAGAGTCCTTTTTATATTTTATAACTCTATTTTTATCATCTCTTTCTATTTTACCAATTACCTTTTTATTTATTAATATTGAACCTTTAATGTCGTGACAAATTAATCTAGTTTCATTTAACTCACCTGTTATTAACATAACTATATAAGCAATAAATGTTATACCTAATATAAACAATAAAAATAATATTATTGGATTTATTTTTAGTTTCATTTTTCTACTTTATTTAAAACTTAAAATTTGTTCCAATCTTTGATAAATTTTTCAGAATGGATAAGTTCTAAAAATTTTGGTTCTATTTCCCAAAAAGCTTTATCTAGACTTCCGTAGTTTCTTTTATAGAAGTTAGTTATATTTTCTTCTGCTTCTTCAAAGAAATCTTCTCTATTCTGCAAGAGAAATAATCTTCTGAAGTAGTAGTCTTGTAAAACTAGATCAAATAAAAGAGAAGGATTGTCTATAAAATAATTAGAGTTATTTTTTAGCGCATCTTTAGTTAGAGTATTTATAGATTCTCTGTATTCATTCCAACGTTTTAATAGTGTTGAAGCATAGTCTAAATTGTATCTGCTTATATAATTAAGATCTATGTTTTGATTCATACTTTCTACTTTAGAATTGTATTCCTTTTCAGTTTTACCGCCTAATAACTTAATTAAAAAATCTCTCATTTTATTCCCCCTTTTTTTCACACTTAAATAAATCTTTATCCTTAACTAGAAATGCTTTAGTTCCATCAGCTTTAGTGTATTTTATGGTTTCGTTACCATAATCATACTTTACTTCCCCTTTGATTAATTCACTTATTATAATTAAGCCATCTTTATTGTAGCAGGTAAGTTTTTCGTATTTTGTATCTGTTGCATATCTATTTAAGCCGATAGATGTTAAGAATACAATAGCAACGCAAGATAGTATTGTAATATATTTCATATTTTTCGTGAATATTGATGTTTTTAATCCTTATATAGTTGCTCTATATATAAATATACAGAATAAGTGATATAATCCAAGATATTATCCCAATATTATAATATTTTATAATTTCTTCTTTTTTCTTTTCAGAAAGATAGTGAAAGTAAACTGCAAGATTCATTAAACCCAAAAGAAAGAAGAAGATAAGTAGATAAATCATAATTAGTCCTTATTTTATATAACCATATTCAAAACTTAATATATTTTTTCTTTTTTATAGAACAAAAAAATTCCTAATATAATTGGTTGAATAGCTAAAATTGTTAATATCACAAAATAACTATTTGCTTTTTCTTGATTTCCATCAGCTTTTATTAGTAACCATTCATAAATATTATTTATAAATACATCTAGTAGTTCTTTAACCTTAGCCCAATCAGCATTTAGTAAGATTACAGAGCTAGAAGCAATTAATCCTATTATTCTTATATACGATGTTGTTTGATTGTTTGCTGGTATCAAAAAGAAAATAACTTGAAAAATCATTGCTACTGTTTGTATATCCATTTTTACCTCTTTTGTGTGGTATTCAAAACTTAAAAGTTAAAACTTTATTGAGACCAGTAACTCCAAAAGGAAATTAACTCTTCATAACTTTGTCTAGAGGCATTTGGAATCTCGAAACCAGAACCTTCTGAAAGAGTTCTCACTATCATTTTGTTATCAGATGTATATTCAACTGAAATAATTTTTCTTACATCAACACATTTTTGTTGCTTTGGGGTAGCAAATATATAAAGTGAATGTTTAGGGGGGGGCTAGTTTTCATTTTTTCTCCTATTTGTTTACTAAACAAGAGTAGAAAAAGAACAGTTATAACTATAATTATTCCCACTGGAAGTATAGGTAAGCCGCCATATTTGATGTAAACAGGCTCGGGTTTTTTGTATTCGTGAGTTCCTTTTTTCATATCACCTCCTTTATTCAAAACTTAAAACTATTTCAGTGAGATTTTTAGTTTGGTAAGGTCATTTTCAAGTTTGCTTACTCTTCTTGCTAAGATCACATTGCCTATACCAAGTAGAAAAACAGCGATTCCGAGTAGAATCAAAGGTACAGTTTCCATGTTTTCTCCTATTCAAAACTTAAGAGTTATGGATAGTATAATAATGATATATTCAAAACTTTACAAGTGTTATTTTTGAATATAGTCAAAATGATGATTTATAGTTTTGAATAGGCTTGAGCTTTCCCTCCCTTTGGTCGGGTCGGGCTTGCATTTTTTATGGCCGCAAGCAGCCATAAAAAACTCAACCACCGCAAGCGGTGTTTTCGCCTGTCGGTGCTAATCCCTAAGCCATAAGTAAAATATAAGATAACCAATGAGCAAGGGGTTTCAACTTGGTTGCATTTTACGGTTTCCGCTCTTCTTTTTGTCAAGGTCAAGCCCTCCGGGTTGGCTACGCCAAACCTTGACAAAAACCGCTCCAACCGTCTCATTTAACCAAGCCGAAGCCCCCTATTGTGCAGTGATAAATCCTGCAAAGTGCGGTCAATTTCTTTGGGGGGGATTCAAAATGGTATTTGCAAATAAAAGGTATTTTAACAAATAAAAAAATAAATATTTATGCAAATAAATATTTGTTTATTTGTCAAAGTGTAGTATAATAAGCCCAGTTAAACGGCAAAGGTCGAATAACTAAAACGGTTCTCACATAGTGGGGATTTCTTATCAACTAGAACCTATAAGGGGCTATCATTATGTCTTTTTTTAATATTCCGTTAAACTGTTCATATAAGTGTAAAGAATGGGAAGAAATTTTAGATTACTATAATGAATGGGTGTCTGATGATGAAGTATGGGAAATTGCACGTGAAAGTAAAAAATTACCAGTTTTAGGTAATGTTTATCAAAATCTATTATTAAGCCGTGTTTTAGCTCATTTTTGTGAAGAGACAAGGTTAGATGAAGATGATTTAAGGATTTTTTATTTTGTTAATTCTATTGATACACATTTAATCATAAATGATTGGGATATTTGTACTGTTCAAGATTATTGGGATTGCATAAAAGAAAATAAAATTAAAGATTAAATAATTAGCCTCTTTTTGAGGCTATTTAATAAATTATTATAAAAAACTATTTCTACGGAGGATTCAACTTGGTTGCATTTTACGGTTTCCGCTCTTCTTTTTGTCAATGTCAAGCCCTCCGGGTTGGCTGTGCCAAACATTGACAAAAACCGCTACAACCGTCTCATTTAACCAAGTCGAAGCCCCCTATTGTGCAGTGATAAATCCCTGCAAAGTGCGGTCAATTTCTTTGGGGGTATTTCAAAATAATATTTGTAAATAAAAGGTATTTTGACAAATAAAAAAATAAATATTTATGCAAATAAATATTTGTTTATTTGTCAAAATGTAGTATAATAAACACAGTTAAACGGCAAAGGGTCGAATAACTAAAACAGTTCTCACATAGTGGGGATTTCTTATCAACTAGAACCTATAAGGGACTATCATTATGAACACTAACCAAGCGTTAAATATTCTTGATCTTAAAGGCACAGTTACAAAAGATCAGTTATCAAAAGCCTATAAAAAAATGGCGGTAAAATATCACCCTGATCGTAATCTAGCAGGCGTGGAAATGATGAAAATTATTAATTCAGCTTATGAATTTTTAAAAGGTTTAAACCTTGAAGAGATTAAACATACAGATGAAAAAAATTCTTATGATTATTCAGAAGATCTAGAAGTAGTTATTTCTGAAATATTAAAAATGCAAGGAGTAGAAATTGAAATTTGCGGAAACTGGATTTGGCTTTCTGGAAATACGAAAGAATATAAAGATAAAATTAAATCATTAGGTTGTTTTTGGGCTAGCCAAAAGAAAAAATGGTATTACAGACCAGCAGAATATAAGAGTTTTAATCGTAGCTCTTGGAATATGGAAGCAATTAGGGCTAAATATGGCTCATCAAAAGTAAAAAATCAAAATTTAGAACTTACCGCATAAACATAGAAAGCCCGCTTAGGCGGGCTAATAATAGGCTATAATTATGATTGAAACATTAAGAAAATTAGAGATTAAAGAATACGCCGAAGCAGTTATATATGCTTTTGAGTTTAAAGAGCCTATCACTTCCTTTTGTTTTAAAGGGAAAAATGAATTAGATTATTTCTTGGAGTGTATGAATGATTTAAAAAAATCTATTAATTTAATAAATTTAATTGAAGAGGAAAGAAACAAGAGAAAAAATATAAAGCAGATATTAGATAGTGTTATTTTAGCATAAAAAAGAGAAAGCCCTATTATTAGGGATTCCTCTTCTCTTTTATAGCGTACTTATTATGACTTTTTTTAAACCCTAAGATTTTATCTTGCCTTGCTTTTCGTTTTATTCCTTTTAGTTTTTTTATACTAAGTATAATCAACAATGACATTATAATAATAATTAAAAATTTCATTTTTAAATCCTTGGTAGTCTTAGTTCTTTACGCTTTATTTTATTATAGTAAAGATTTACATCTTTTGCATAGTTATATCTAATTTTTACTCTTTTATCATTATTCTTGCTTCCTGCATTGTAAACCCCAATAGCAATCCATTTTCTACCGTATTTTTTAAAGTTTTCATTTAATATATAACCACCGACAGAAACATTAAAACAGGGATATTTTATAAGATTTTTTACGCTTATTGCCGGAAAGATTGGTTTTAACTTTTCTATGTTTGACGTGTTTATTTGCATTATTCCAATATCTCTTGATCCATCGTTATTTTTTCCTATAGCGTTTACATTGTATTGTGATTCTTTCCAAGCTATGGCTCTCAAGTAATCAGGATCAAAATTATAGTACCTCCCTACCTTTTCAAAGCAATTAGCCTGAGAATACAAAGGGAATAATAGAAATAAAGTATATTTTATCAATTTCATCATTTTACCTTTTTATCTATGAACTACCCATTTTTTGTCTGCATAAAAACTTAACTACTACAAGCGGTATTTTCGGCTATCGGTGATAATACTTAAGCTAGATTAAGCATACATTCGCTATCTTTGGGGTAACTTATTTTGATAAGTATTATATATTTTTTCAATACTTAATCTATCAGACTATGCCTATTTTTTTTATTTTTATACACACCTAACGCAAATTTAAAATTTGCATTTATTTTCTTTAATATCAACAATCTATGAGTAATTGATTAAAAATCAGTCTATTTTTGTGATGCTATACAGCATCTATAAATATAATACATATAACTTATTAAAAAAAGAATACTTTTTATCAAAAAAAATAAATTTGTGCTTTATAGCATTTCTATGTATGCTATGTAGCATCAATATTTGATTGTTTTTTAATCGGAGTTATATTATGACCTTTGAACATAAACAAAATAATCGTGTTACTATCCGCATACCTTATTCTGTTCTTGAAATTATAGATCGTATTTTAGATAACAGGATTGGAGATGGTGAATCTAGTGTTACTAGACATAGTATTGCAGTAGAGTTATTAAAACTTGGTGCAAGAATTGAAAAGAAAAAATTAGACAATATTGAAACCGGAGGTAATCCGTTTGATAATCGTTTAGAAGAGCAACTTTCTTTTATTGCTAATTCAATTATAAGAACTAGCTTACAAGTTGAAAGATTTTCTAGTGTTTTTTTTGAACTGAATAAAGTTTCACCGGATTTGTTTAATAGAATAGTCAGTGAGGTAAAGCTCTCTGAAAAGGAAAAAATGTTATTGAAAAGACTTTTTATTGATACAGATTAAAAAAATGTGAGATAGTTCAAATTTCAAGAAAATAACTATTGACAATTAGTTTTTTTTTTTTTCTAGAATTTGTGTCGCATTAGTGATAACCGCTAATGCGACTTTTTTTTATTAAAAATTAACAAAAGAGGAAAATAAAATGTTTAAAGATTTTATCAAAAAACTTTATTCAAAAATAAAAACAACTGTAACAGTTACAGCAGCTTCTTCAGTGCCGGCTGTTGCGATGGCAGTAGATTTAGCCGCAGGAGCAAAACAAGATGTAAAAGATACTCTTGGTGTTGGTTCAACCGCATGGACTATTTTACTTGTTGTTGAAATTCTTGCCGCTGTTTTAGCATATATTAAAACTAAGAATCTTGCATTATTTGGTGGGATTATTGCTGTAATCCTATTTGGTAATGTTGCTTGGGCATTAATTAGCTAAATAAAGGAGTGTTTGCATGAATGATAACTCAAGAAAGAGGTATCAATTTCCTGCAACGCTCTCGAATCAAGGGCGTTTGTTTGGATTAACGATTGATGAAGCGGTTATATTAATTCCACAAAGTTTATTAATGGTTTTTTATAACCCTTATGTTTTTGCAATCACGCTCTTGATTTCCTTTTTTACTATAAGACATTTAAAGAAAGGTAAAGGCTCTAGTTATCTACTTTGTTTAATGTATTGGTTTTTACCAAAGTCAGTAACAGCATCTTTTATCACTGCATTACCCTCATCACATATTAGATATTGGATTTCATAATGGATTTTAACCGTATAAAAGATATAAATCGTAGCTTGGGTATCGCCCTTTTAATAATGACAGGTATTGCTGCTTCAACTTCTTTACTTGCACACCGTTTATATTCAACAAATAAAGAATTAGTTAAAACTGCACTAGAGAATAAGCAGATTATTGTTACACCAATGATTAATAATACTAATCAAGAATATGGGTTTAAAGGTGAGCGTGGAAATTCTGATTATTTACGTTTAATGGGGTTGAGTTTTTTATCTCTTCGTTTAGATGTAAATTCTCAAACTGTCGAGAATAGCCACGATATTTTATTAAGCTACGCTTCAAATGATTTAAGAGAAAAATTAATCCCTATTCTTTCTCAAGAAAAGAGAAGTTTAAGCGTTGATAATGGGGCATCAGTTTTCTATCCAAAGGCAATTAAAGTTAGTCCTGGTAATGGAATTGTTGATGTAAAAGGTGAATTGGTTTTTTCTTATGGGATAAGAAAAATCCCATCGGTAAACAAACATTATCAATTAAGAGTTGATATGGAAAGAGGTTTGCTGAGATTGACCGGATTTTCGGAGATTATGGATGAAAAATAAATATTTTATTTTGTCATTGTTTGCTTTTTCAGTTTCACAGTCAAGTTATGCCATAGATGTATCATTAAAACCCTTTGAGGCGATAAATGCGACTGTGAGTAGTAAAGAGCCAAATGTTATTAATGTAAAAAATGACACGATAAGTGCGATTTCAGCTAAAAATGGTGCGGTTTTAAAATATGACGGTACGACTGATGGTTCTGTTATTTTTTCTACATCTGAAACAAAACCTTTTTCAATTCTTATTGAAACGGAAAAAGGATTTACGTTCACCGTTAATGCAACGCCCAAAAAATCAAATTCTGCGGCTATTGTGATTCATAATCTTGCTGAGAAAGGAAACGCATTAGAAAGTGATTCTATGTTGCTCAATTCTTCGGAAAATACCTATTCTGGTCTTATTACTCAAATACTAACAGAATTAATTAATCACCGTGAACCAAAAGGATTTGTTGAAACAAGAAATCGTAAATTTGATGTTTCACCAACATTAAAAGGTATTTTGACAATCCGTAATACAGATGCTTGGGTGGGTCAAGATATTCGTGTAGTGAAACTAGATATTACTAATATATCAATGAACACAATCGAATTGAATGAACGAATTTTATGGAATAAAGGTGTAATGGCTATCGGCTTCGATCCTGCGGCAACTACGTTACCGCCTAATCGCCGTGTATTTGCCTATGTTGTGCTAAAAGAGGTGGAATAATGGCGAATAACATTAATCAACTGGTGAAAAATAACCAACGCTATCTTTGGGGATTAATCCTAACAGCTATCGCTTTGGGCGGTGGGGTCATTTATGGTGTGAATAAGTGGATTAATGCGCCAAAAGAAGATACCCCTCAATTTGAAGAAGAGGAAAAACAAATTGAACCTGATTTGACTGGAGCGATTGCAAATACCTTTGATGGACGGGTCACATCTCAGGTAATTACTGATGCACAAGCTGAAAGTAAGGAAAATCGAGAAGCGCTAAAAAAAGTCTTAGATAAATTGGATTCTATTGAAAACCGAATGACGGATATCGAGAAAGAGCGAGATGAACTCAGAAAAAAAATGGACGATTTTTCTAAAGGGCAAGATGAATTATTTGATCAAGTTAATGATGTTAAAGAAAACCCGGCTCTTTATAACGAACCGTTACCTGTTACTGATAACGGTCAAGCCGCAGAACGTGGCAGATTAAATTCTAATACAAATCAAAATCCCAATTACCAACAAAATGGGGGAGTAATATCTTTTTCTGATCCTGTATCAGTACCTAAAAATAATTCTTTTGAACGAAAAGTAATTAAAAAAAAGAATCAAGGCGGTAATAGTACATCACGTTTTTATGTTCCATCAGGCGCATTTTCTAACGCAATTGTTTTAGAGGGAGCTGATGCAAGTGCGGCAGTTACCGCCAGTACAACATCAATGGCTCCAATGCAATTTAAGCTAACTGGTGAATTACATTTACCCGGTAATCATCGTAATAAAAAGTTAAGTGGTTGTTTTATTACAGCAGGAACTTACGGTGATATTTCAAGTGAGCGAGCGATTGTAAGAACTGAGCGTTTATCTTGTGTCATTAACGGAAAGCATATTGATCAGAAAGTAAAAGGTCATGTTGCGTTTTACGGAAAAAACGGCATCAAGGGAATACCTGTTATGCGTAATGGAAAAATGCTTGGTTTAGCGTTTGTTTCAGGCGCTCTTGGAGGGTTGGGTAATGCCGTCTCTCAAATCGGTAATACTCAAGCCGGTTTAGGAGCAACAAGAATAGTTGAAGCGAGTGAGGTACTTAGACAGTCAGCCGGAGGGGGTATTTCATCTGCGGCGAATAAACTGGCTGACTACTATATTCAAGTTGCTGAACAGTATCACCCAGTTATTCCGATTGGTGCAGGAAATCGTGTCGAGGTCGTCTTTCAAGAAGGATTTTGGGCTGAATTTATAGAAGCTAAAGATTCTGAAAAATCTGAAGGTATGAAACAACAGGAAAAAGAACTGCGTCAAGATCTTAGTGGGCTACCGGATAATTTACAAAAGCAATTAGGGGAAGTGGGAAACCAATCACTAAATGATTTTGTTACACCAAATCAAAAATAAGAGGGTAAGAGAATGTATAAAAAAATGGGTGCAATGTTGATGGTCAGTATATTGACAGGTTGTGCAGGAATGAATAGCGATTTTGAACATAATATTCCGGCAAAAGATTCCGGTTATTGGTTACAACAAGCAGATGATATGACTAATCCAAATATGATTAATCAAGGTACTGGAAATATTGGATTTATGGGGGGGCGTGTTGATGTAAAGCAGTATCGCCTTATTAATACCAACGCGATTCGATTACCAATCAAAAATATAAACACAGCCCCTTTTCCAGTTCAAAAAACGGCTGACAATGTAAAAGATGAATTTGAGCCAATTCAAATTTCATACAAGCCAACCGCATCATCAAATACCGTTGATTGCAATCAAAAATATTGCTATCCGGAGCCGGGTACACCATTCAGACGAGATGATAGTGTATCTAGGGTATGGATTGCACCTTATGTTTCACCTAATGACAATGCGCATTTGGGGGAAATTGTTTATTTTGTGACAAAAAAATCGCAATGGTCAGGGATTGAAGAGAGCAAAGGAGGTAAGTAATGAAATTTAACCCGATTGATGTTGTGAATGTTATTAGTAACTTGCTCGGTGAAAAAGATACCTCACATCAGACAGCACAATTAATGACTGAATTGGAATATGCGCATATTAGGGATCTTATTCCATTCAAATATTATGATCAGGATTCAGGGCTGTTTATTAATGATCAGTCAGTAGGCTTTATTATTGAAACACAGCCTTTAATTGGCGCTAATGAACAGCTTGTCGAAAGTTTTAGTCGTATCTTACAAAGCAATATACCGCGAGACCACTATTTGCAAGTTTCTTTGCTCAGTAGCAAAGCAATTAAAGAAATTGTTGATTTTGGTTTAAAGGATTTTGAGTGGAAAGGTGAATTTGCTGATGAATGTAATCGAGCCACAAGAAATTATTATCTTTCAGCCGCAGAGGATATGTTTCCTAACCGTGCTAATCACCCTTTAACTTTGCGTGAATATCGTCTTTTCTTTAGCTATGCGATGCCAGTCAAATCCTTTAATGATACTGCTTTTATTAAAGTAAAAGATGTGCGCCGTTCTTTTATCAGCGCATTAAATAGCAATGGTATGTATAGTGAAATTTCAAGTGTTGAATCTGTTTGCGGATTGTTACGAGAAATCATCAATTTTCAATACAGTAAATTAACACAGTACGACCGCGCTTATTTATCTGAGAAGCATATTTCTAACCAAGTTGTCGATTCATCAACCAGTTATTTAGTAAAACCGAGCCATATTCTCATCTCTTCTCTTGATGAATATGGGGAAGAGCGTAGAACACGGGCAATGGGGTTTCATTTATCTGAAAATCCGGGTGAGCATTTTTTGTGGCAAAACGGGAATATTATTTCTGACTTGTTGCAAGTAGAGCGTGGCATTACAAGCCCCTTTATCTTCACTATGATTTTAAATACTGAGGAACAAACTTCTTCAACGAATGAAGCCAATCGTAAATTTTTTGACCTTGAGAAAAAAGCCAATGGCGGATTTGCTCGTTTCATACCATCTGTAAAACGTGAATTTCAAGAGTGGGAGAATTTACGAAATAGTTTGCTGACAGGTCAATCTTCTTTAACGAATTATTTTGTCGGGATTCGGGTATTTTGTGCTGATGATGACGATATTATGATGCGTGAATCAGAGAAGGTGCTTAAAGCCTTTGAAGGTCAGGGATTAAAAGTGATTCGTAGCGACTTTATGCAACTAAGGGATTGGTTCGCCTCAATTCCTTTTGTCGTAGCGAATAATCCAAAATATTGGAATGATTTTAAAAAAACTGGTTCGGTGTTACGGGCTGAAACTTTTCAGGCTGTCAATTTATTACCTTTGATTGCGGATAATAAATTAAGCCGCTCCGGTATTTTATTGCCTAGTTATCGTAATCAAATCGCATTTCTTGATCTCTTTGATGAAAATTTACCAACAACTAATTTTAACTGGTTTATGTCTGCGACCTCCGGTGCAGGTAAATCAGTTATGGCGCAGACTATTGCTAATCAGGTATTAGATACGCATGGGATTGTTTCTATTTTTGATATTGGTGATTCCTACAAAGCCTTTTGCACTAGTCTAGGCGGTCAATATATCAATGGCTCTACGTTGCGTTTCAACCCTTTTGCAAACATCACCAATATTGAAGAACAAGCAGAACGTGTCCGCGATCAATTATGTATCTTAGCTAGCCCTAATGGGCTATTAGACGATGTTCATCAATCCCTTGTTTTGCGCGCAATAACGGAACAATTCCCTCATTACCAACAAGGCATGCGTATTGATCATGTTGTTGATTATCTTAAAGCGCATAAAAGAGAAGTCCAAGATTCAGAACGGATTGGCGGCCGTATTGATGAAATTACTCATCTTTTGCAGAAGTACACAACAAAGGGTATCTACGGTAAGTATTTCAATTCAGATGAACCTACATTAAATCCTAATATGCAATTCGTTGTAACAGAGTTAGGGGATTTAAGACAAACAGGTGATTTGTTGATGGCAGTTTTATTTACGTTAATGATTTGGGTTGAAACTACGATGTATATGACCCCTCGTAACATCAGAAAGCTGAATCTCATTGATGAGGGTTGGAAATTACTTAGCGCATCAAGTCAAAAAGTCACAACGTTTATTGAAGAGGGGTATCGAACAGCACGCCGTCATAATGGTTCATTCGGTACAGTAACACAGGCGGTTAGCGATAAGAACCTAAGTACGGCCGCACTTGCCGCTTATAACAATAGCAGTTTTAAATTTACTCTGATGCAAGATGCGAAGTCCTTTGCTTCTTTTGTAAAAGAAGAACCTAATATTTATTCCGAATTGGAAATTGAACTAATTAAAAAGTTTCCGGCAGCTCGCAACGTAGGTTATAGCTCCCTCCTGCTGAATATGGGCGGAATTAGTAGCTTCCATCGTTTATTACTTGATCCATTGCGTAATGCGCTCTTTTCATCTCGTGGTGAGGATTTTACTTATCGTGAGAAACGTTTTGCAGAGGGGGCTTCTATTCAAAGAATCGTAATGGAAATGGCTCAAAGAGCAGAGCCGGAATTAATGCAAAAACTTTTAGCTAAACAATATTAGGGGGTTCTTATGACAGATCAAGAAGAAGTATCAACAGAGGAAAAGGTTTCTCGATTTTCTTCGATGATGAAAAAAATTGACAAGGTTCTTGCACTGTTTTTAGTGCTGATACTTGCCTTAGCAATTAATCATTTTTTCTTTTCATCACCTAAGGTTGTTTCTTTTGATATTAAATCGACAACTAATACATTTTTAAAACAGGTAGCGACACTAAACATTGATGAAAACCAAAAAAATATGATGGTTAAGCGCTATAACCTCGCTTTAGATTCAGTCATTAAAGAATATGAGGCGCAAAATTATATTGTGTTGGTTAAAGAGGCGGTTGTTTCTAACGTAGAAGATAAAACTGCTGATATTCAACGGAAAATCGCTCAGAAAATGAAAAAAAAGCAAGAGTAATACTATGAAAAAATATGGCTTGTTACCTCTTATTTTTCTTTCTCTCTCTGTTTCTGCAAAGGACTTGGGAAAAATAGGTGATGTTTGGGCTATTCAGGAACAAAACTTACTGAGCCTGATTGATGAACTCTTAAAAGCAGAATTTGAAGGTAAGTCAGAAGCTGAAATCCAAGAAGAAGTAAAAAAACGAGTGACTGAAAATGCATTAAGACCGCCGCCAGTCATTTTGCCAGTTGCTAAAGTAGATAGTATGCGAAGTTTTGATCCCTCTTATACCGTTGAACGCGATCTTGCTGATCATAAAGGGCAAGTTTTCGCACATAAAGGGCAAGTGGTTAATCCTTTTGACACTGTTCCTTTTGCTCGCACTTTGGTTTTTATTGATGGTGACGATGAAAAGCAAATTGAATGGCTTAAATCATTCAAACCTGAAACTGAAATTGTAAAAATCATTTTACTTAATGGGGATTTGCGCGAAGCAACTGAGAAATTAGATGTTGATTTATATTTTGACCAAAATGGAGCATTAGTGAATCGCTTTGGCATTAAGGCTGTACCTAGTGTGATTGATGAAATGCCCGGTAAAAAACTGTTACGGATTCGGGAGTTTGGTTTGAAATGAAAATGTTGAAAAAGATTTCTATCGCGCTAGGAATGGCTTTTTTTAGTCAGAATAGCTTGGCCGATGCGATTTGTGATGGTCGTTGGGTAAATCCTATCACTGATGTTTGTTGGAAGTGTCTATTTCCGATGAGCATTGGTAGCGTAAAAGTTTCATCAAGTGGTTTGCCTGACACACGAAATCCATCAAGCCCTATTCAGCGCTGTCCTTTTCCGCCCCCTATTTTTCAACGTATTGGTATTGCTGTTGGATTTTGGGAGCCTGTAGCGACCACAGATATATCTCGTTCACCTATGTGTATGGTCAATATGGGGGGAATGAAAATTGGCGGTTTAAAGAAAACTGTAATTGGTAGTTCAACTTCAACAAATTCTAAAACAAGAAATGGCTCTTTTTATCATGTGCATTGGTATAAATATCCGCTTATCAGTTGGCTAGGTATTTTTACCGATGATATGTGTATGCAAGGGGGGAGTTATGATATTGCTTATCTCTCCGAGCTTGATCCAATGTGGAATGACGATACCCTGTCACTTTATGTTAATCCGGAAGCCGCTATTTTTGGTAATCCAATTGCTCAATTTGCTTGTATTGCTGATGCCATAGCTGCGGAAACGCATTTACCGTTGGATTTCCTATTTTGGTGTGCCGGTAGTCATGGGTCTATTTATCCTTTCACCGGGTCGGCTAATCGCGAAAACTCGCCATTAGATCAGGCGGTGCTTCTTTCTGAACGAATGAATTTCAAATTACATAGACAAGGAGTAGTGCAAGATACAATTGGCGAGAATACGGCTGTTTGTTTCCAATATCCGGCACCGATTGTACCCAAAGAACGTTATCGTTATCAGCTCATTAATCCAATTCCTGATGCAAATAATTGTCACCCTTATGGGCGTAGTGTGATGCGTTGGCAATTGGGGAAAGACACTCCAACAACATCAAAAAACTATGGCTATTTGATTTGGAAAAAGCGTAATTGCGTGATGTTTTAGGAGTAGGTATGAAAAAGTTTTTTATTGGATTGATTTTGGGGATTAGTTTGAGTGTTCATGCTCAAGATTATGCTCAAACAGAATTTCCCCCGGTTGAAGATAAGGAAAATGAATTAGCTTACTTCGTTTCTTTTTCTATTCCGGAAAAACAACTTGTCACGCTAATTCGCGCAGCAGAGCATCAAAAAATACCTGTTTATATTCGTGGTTTAATCCATAACGATATGAAACGTACAGCAAAAGCCATTTTATATCTTGCACAAAAATACAACGTTCAGGGAATGCTCGTTGATCCTCTACGTTTTGAGCATTATGACATACAAGCTGTTCCGGCATTAGTAAAAAAGTGCGGCCAAAAATTTGATGTAATTTATGGCAACGTAGATTTAAAACAAGCATTAGATTTGATAGCGAATCAAGGAGAATGCAAATGATGAAGAAAGGCTATTTTTTATTTTCTCTTTTGGTTTCCAATATGGCTTTTGCAACCAGTATGAATGAAGCCTTTAATCAAGGTCGTGATGTTGGAAAGGGTAATAATAGTAATGCACAACAGATTATGAAAGATTTTCAGCCAAGCCAAATACAGGGGTATCAGGCTCGCCCTAAAGAAAGTCAATATTATACCGGGGTTAAAGGTGGTAATCCTAATTTAACCGCAACAGGTATGAATGCGCTAGAAAATTCTGAAAGTGGTAAAGCAATAAAAAGCAGCATTATAAATAATCCTAAGGTGGATATTTCACAAGACAGCGATTTTATTCAATCTTCTAATAACATCAGAGCGAATGCAGAGGTTATATCAGGAATAAAAGATGGTCAGTGCGTGAATAAAGTCTTGAGTAAAACATTATTTACTTCTCATTTTTGCGAAAAAGACCAAGCAATAAATAAAGTTTGTAAAAATACTGCATTAGTAAAGTGGACAGGGAAAAAAGAATTAAAAGAAAAGGTAGAGAGATTTAAATTAGAAGATGGCGGTAATGATAAAAATACACACCAATCATTTCTAAAATTCTATTTTCCGTATAATAATGCCATTATTAAAGGGTATAAAGTTATTTTGGAATGGGTTAATCCTATTTTAGTACAAGATAAAACTATTTATAAAACTCAATATGAATCTTCTAGTTTTGATGTTTTTGGAGGAACAACCAAGTATATATCTGGATACCAAAAAAAAGATAATGGGAGATGGAATGAAAGAGGATGGGTGTTCCCTAATGTAATGGAATATCAATCAAATAAAATTGAAAACTATAAAGTAGATGGTAGTCAATATTTTAATATATTAATTAAATCTCAAGATGTTTATGGTTTTCTTGCTGTATGGGTTGCTGGCGTTTATAAAAGTATTATTACTAATAATAATCTTCCGGGGTTTAAGCGTAATAATAACAATAAAAATGCAGAGATTGAGATTACATTCTTGGAAGAGGAAAATACATTGAAACCTGAAATTGAGTGGGTTAATTCATGTGGAAATTTTGATGATAGCAATTTGATTAAAATAAATGAAAAGTGTACTTCTCCGGGTGGGAATAGAACTTTCTTTAAAGATGATAAAAAGTTTGATTTATACAGTGAATGTTGGGAAAAACAAACAGAGTATTTGGTTAGTGAAGTAAGTGATAATGAATGTAAAAAATATGAAAGTAACCCAAATTGTACGGTGGGTGAGAGAGAATGTATTTTAAATAATAACGGTTCTTGCACACGGCATCGAATTAAATATCAATGCCAAACTACAACAAAAACAGATGGCTATATTTGCGGTGATAAATTCTTCTGTAGTGATGGTTCTTGTGCCGATTTAGAGGGTAGTGTGAACACTGATTTTGGTCATGCAGTTAGTCAATTAGCGACCGTTGCACAAGCTGGGAAAGATGTAGGGCTTGATCCGGATCATTTAAAAGCATTTAGTGGTAAAGCGATGTTTTGCCGGAAATCCGGTTTTGGCTTTAGTGATTGCTGTAAAGATAGCGGTTGGGGGAATAAAGCTGGGCTTGCAAAATGTAATTCTGAGGAAAATGCACTAGGTAAAGCTAAAGAGAAAAAATTAGTAGTTTATGTTGGTACATTCTGCTCTAAAAAAATATTGAAAAAATGTGTTCAACGGAAAAGTGGGTATTGTGTATTTGATAATAAATTAGCCCGAATTATTCAATATCAAGGGCGTTCCGGTCAATTAGGCATTGGATTTGGGGGGGCGAAAAATCCTGATTGTCGTGGGATTACAGTCGATGAGTTACAGCGAATTGATTTTAATGCAATGGATTATTCCGATTTCTATGATGAATTAAATGAGCGCACTCATTTACCGGATAAACAACAGATCATGGAACACATGAGAAATTCTATTATTAATCAATTACAAGAGAAATAGGGCGGTATAGATGAATAAATATCAAGTTTTGTTTATGTCTATATTATTTGCCGGGGGTGCTTATGCAAATGAGCCGCCTAGCACAGATTATAAGCCTGCTGTCGGTTGGCAATTTTATAATTTACCTAAACCACCTAAAGAAAAGCCAGTAAAACCACAGCCTGAAATTTCTTCAGCTTTAAAAGAATTATCACCATCAGAGCAGTTGGAGTTAATTCAGAAAAAACTTAAAGAAGCGCGAGATACGGCCATTATGAACCCAACAGCCGATAACATCGCTATTTACAAAGTATATCAAGATTACTTTGTTGAAAAGGCTACTGCATTTTCAATGAAGTGGGAAGAAATGCTGCTGAAATACCCTGATTTGGATTACAACTTAAAAAACTCATTCTATAACGCGACTGTACCCATTAAAGAAACAATGCGCCGGAAAGAAGAGGCTAAGGCGATTGAGTATGTTAATCAGCGATACGGATTTTTCTTTTTCTATCGTGGCCATAATCCGATTGATAACAAATTAGCGGAGGTTGTGAAAAATTTTTCAGCTCAATATAAGCTCACCATTATCCCTATCTCAGTTGATGGGCGGATTAGTGCAGAATTTCCTAATTCTAGAAAGGATATGGGGCAAGCGGCCAAAATGAGCGTTAATCATTTTCCGGCGATTTTTCTTGTTAATCCGACAAGAGGGGAATATAAGCCGCTTGCTTATGGCTTTATTACGCCTGATGACCTTGCAAGACGAGTATTGAATGTAGTGAGTGAATTTAAACCTAAAATTTAAAAGGAAGCCAATAATGAAAAAGAATTATCTGATTTTGCTATTTACACTTTTATTGCCAACTTATGGAATAGCTAATTCAACCTTGGAAATGATTGAAAAATTGGATCAAGAAAAATTAGCAAGACAATCTCAGCAAGCACCTGAGAAAAAAGAAGTGATACAGCCCAAAGAGCGTCGCTTTATTACTCTTTCCAATGGAAAACGTGTAGATATTACGGATTGGCGTATTGTACATTTTATGTCGAGTACCTGCACATATTGCAGACAGTTTAATCCAAAACTAAAACAGCTTTCAGAGCAGGTCGGAATACCTGTTGTGACGTACAGTTTTGACGGACAAGGTGATGAATCTTTCCCGGTGGTTTTTGATGCAACTGAAGAGGTATTAAGAGAATTTTTTGCGGAACTGCCAAGAGCTACGCCGACCGATTTTATCATTAATGTGAATAATTTGGTGACATTGCCAATTTCACAAGGGGATTTATCTCAATATGCCCTTGCACAGCGATTAGATGAAACGTTTTTGTATATTGATAAAAATCTTAAAGGGATTGAGAAAATGCCAGTAGGGGAGGGGAAATAATGCGTAAGTTATTTCGTAAAGCGTTAGTGCTATCGGTTTTTTTATTATCCAGTATGGCAAATGCTGATGTGAATGCGGACTTAAATAAATTCTTTAATGATTTAGGAGGCGGCGCTAATTATACCTCTCCGACAGTGATGCAAGGACAAAGTGCAGGATATTTAACCGGAGGGGCTTTTTTTGCTCGTGTACCAACAAGAAATATCCAACTGATTTCTATCACATTGCCAAGTATTAGTGCAGGTTGTGGGGGGATTGATGCCTATTTAGGGGCGTTCTCATTTATCAATAGTGAGCAACTTCAAGCGATGGCCAAAATGATTATGAGTAATGCGATTGGCTATGCGTTTGATTTGGCGTTAGAAACCACTTGTCCGCAATGTAAGATGGTCATGGATAAACTTCAAGCGATGGCAAATGATATTAATAATCTTAACATTTCAACTTGCCAAGCCGCACAAGCCCTTGTAGGGGGGATTGTCGGTAAACGTTTAGCCCAAGATCAACAAGCCTGTACCTCGGTTGCCTCAGAAAATAATATGTTTTCAGACTTCTTACAAACAAGACAGCGTTGTGGGGTTGGAGGTGAATCAAATAAAGTGCTAAATAGCCCAAAAGCTAAAAAACGAGATGAAGAAATCCCTCGTAATACTAATACTGTATGGCGTGCGTTTAATCGTATTAATCAAGTTGTATCAAATGATCGCGAACTTAAAGAAATGATGATGACGATGGTCGGAACAACGATTTACGATGCCAAGGGTAATATGAATGTTTTACCCTCTTTGGGTGTAACCGATGAATTAATCAGTACACTACTTTATGGCGGTACGGCCACGATGTATCGTTGTAATGATACTTCAGAATGCTTACAGCCAACAAAATCAAAGGTCACTATTCAAGAGAAAAATGGGTTAGTTAATAAAGTTAAAGAAATCATTTCACGCATCTACGATTCAGTTGTGGCAGATGTGCCATTAAAACAGAATGAAATTAACTTTATCAATAATACGCGAATCCCGATTTATCGCCATATTAAAGATGTCGCGATGTCCGGTGCCGATAGTCAGTTTGTTCTCAATCTATCACAATATCTAGCCTTAAATCACGCACTTGAATATGTAAATGGGCTTGTTAGTGTGACGGAATTAGCCAGTTCAAAAACATTAGGTTCTGATGAAGAAGTAAAACAATTTCAGGATCGGGTTAAAAATGTAAGAGAACGTTTGAGTAACACATTAAACAAAGTGCAAATCCAACAAGACGGCTATATATCAGTGCTTGAGCAAATGCAAATTTTACGTAAACAAATTGCGCCACAATACGGTAGCAAATTGAATTTTGGCGAATAAGTAAGGTAAGAACTATGGCAATGGAAATCGTTGTTTTAGATGGTGTAGATATCCTCGCGCAAGCATTTAATGCAGTTGCAGCATTTGTGAATAATGATACATGGTTTTCATTAATCAAAATCGCAGAATTTATTGGTGTTTTTACGGCAGCAATCCTTTACATCAAGGGGCGGGATTTGCGTACGATGTTTTATTGGTTATTCGGTTTTGTTTTAATTAATGCAATACTGCTTACGCCAAAAGAACGAATCATTATTCGAGATTTAGCCAATCCTACGGTGGTTAAAACCATTAATAATGTGCCTT
The DNA here is from genome assembly GCF_020521555.1 of Rodentibacter sp. JRC1. Lineage (NCBI taxonomy): Bacteria > Pseudomonadati > Pseudomonadota > Gammaproteobacteria > Pasteurellales > Pasteurellaceae > Rodentibacter > Rodentibacter sp. JRC1. Next base: position 27,223 of record NZ_BPWA01000002.1, read on the forward strand.
TAGGGGTGGCATTTCCGCTGTATTTATCAACTAAAGTTGGCTATGCCATTGCTCAAACTTACGACTTATTTTTTTCTTCTCCGGCAGATGTTCAATATACTAAAACAGGGTTATTATTCGGTCAGCGGTTATTGGGAGAATCGTTCTATTTAAAACCTTCAGATGAAACGCTATCTAGTAATTTAAATCACTATATTCAAAGTTGCGTTATTGAGCGCAATATGATCAAAGGTTCAAACTCTTTTAATGCTTTAATGAATAATAAAGCCTTAGTTAATACGCTATATGCCGGTAGTGCTTCAGATTATGTGAAATTTACTCAAAACGGTACAACCAGTTTGCAAAGTTGTGCGACAGCCGGGCGAGCAATCGCAACGGAAATGAACAAATATGCTTCTAGCCAATCACCGATTAGACAATTAATGAGTAGTTTAGGGCTTAAATCATCGAATCCGGCATCATTAAATGAATATAACAACAAGATTAGCAATATTCAGCAATATTTTATGAAATCGAGTAAATCGGCTTCTGAAATTTATACGCAAAATATGTTGGTTAATTCTTATCGCCGTGCATTAGAGCGTTATCCGGCATCACTTGATGGCAGTGCTGAACTTATTGCACAAGCCTCGGAGCAATCTTTAACTAAGATGAAACTAGCCCATCAATCGAGTTATCAAGTTGCAGGTAAAACATTGCCGGCATTGCATACAGTTTTTTTAACCTTAATGATTGGTATTTTCCCTATTATGGTATTGGCAATGTTTATCCGTGAAGTGGCTTGGGGCGTTATTAAAAACTATCTATCCGTCTTATTTAGTTTAATGATGTGGCCAGTTTTATTTGCAGTGTTTAATAGCATTATTACGACATTAACAGCACACGTTATGAACGGTGAAGAATTTACTTTACAGAACATGGATAAAGTAAAAGAAAACGCGACAACGATTGCAGGAATGGCGATGTGGTTGATGTTATCTATCCCATTTTTGAGCTTTAAGTTAGTAACAAACCTCGGACAAAATATTGCGAGTGCAGGATCTTATTTGGGGAATATGCTTGCCAGTTCGACTTCCGCAGATGCGGCAAATACAGCAGCCGGGAATTATAACTGGGGCAACATGCAAATGAACAATATCAATGGGAATAAAGTAGATTTGAATTCAGTTTATAGAGACGGAATGAGTACGATTCAATTAGCAAATGGCGCAACACAAACGATGACCGCAGACGGTTCTATGGTGTTAGATAGTACGGGTTCTATTTCTAAATTGCCGTTTAGCTTCGATTCAGGGCGTATGCTTGATGCAAGTTTAACTTCTTCGGTTCAAGCCTTACAACGCCAATCAGAGCAATTTATGCAAGGTTATCGCAGTTCCGTGACAAATGCTCATGATTCGGCAAGTCAAATACTGAGAAACTATAGCCATCAAGATTTGATTCAAAAAGGGCTAACTGAAAGTGATATTAATGCGCTGAAAAATACAGCTCAAGAAAATCATGGAGCATCTACAAGAGATTCAGCTACTGATTCAACAAGAAACCTAGATAGTACATTAACGAATAGGGTAAATAGCACAGGTGGGGGCATTAGAGCAACAGCAAGTGCAGAGGCTAGTGGCGGGTTTACATTATTTGGTAATGGCGCAACAGCAAAAGCCGGTGTGCAAGGAGAAGTAAATACATCATATCAAATACATGATGCTAATAATGAAGAGGTATCGAAATCTAAAGATTCAGCATATACCTACTCGAAAGATGATAGTTGGAATACATCACAGCTTGCAGAGAAAACAAGACAACTTAGTGAAATCAATACAAGTCATGTTCAAGATTCACAATTACGCAGCCTCATTCAGAATACACAAGATTCTATGCGTAGTGCTTATGAAAACTTTAGCGGATTTACGGCCACACAAAGTAGAGAGCGTGTATTATCAGAAGCAGCTAATTTAACAGAATCTCAACGTTTGAATATCCAACATCGCTTAGAACAAGAATTTGTAGATTATGCGAGAACGCGCTTAGGTGATGAAAATGTCGGTAATATTCTAACCAGTGGCTCTGCTGAAGCGAGAGAAATTAGAACCGAGCTGATAAATGAATATGCCGCACAATTTGAAGCATCGTTGAGAAATATTCATGATGGTAATGGTGTGAGAGTGTTGGGTTCACAAGGTCGTTTTAGCGGTGGTAATGCCGGACAAGTTGAAAATTATGTTGGAAGTCAGGGAAGAAATTTTGAAGAAGAAGCGAGCAATTTGGGGATTAAAACTGATCCTATCGTTGGGCTTGATCCCCATAGTGAAAGAAATGGGGTTATAAGACAGGGGTATGATGTGCAGGCAGGAGCAAATAAAGTAATGGCAAATGATGCAGAAAAATTTGCAGATAACCGGGAAAAATCAAATAACAAACGATTTGATGAAAAAGATTAAGGGGTGAAATTATGAAAAAACTACGTTCATTTTTCAAAAAGCTAAAAGATAAAGTCGGTTTTAGAGTGATGACGAAAGATGAATATCAGGAATATCTTAAAAAGAAAGGTCATTTTGGCTCGTCTGATTCTAATTCGATAATCAATCCGGCTACAGGCTCACCAATGGTTGGGAATCTGTATATTGGCAGTAATAGTCATGGCTCTAGTCGTAGCCTTTTTGAGTCATCTTCAACTGCAAATGATATAAATCCGGCTACAGGCTTACCGATGTCTGGAGGTGTTGATGTTTGCGGTAATCCTTATGGAATAGATTTGAATAATTCAACTGACAACTCATTTAGTTATTCAAATGATACTTATAACAATGACTTTCACAATACTTAAACTAAGGAAAAAAATTATGAAAATATTCATTTCGTTTACAGAGTTATTATCTGATACTCTTATGTGGTCGTTCGTCACATTAGGATTTGGATGTTTTATAGCATTTGGACCATATACTTTTGATATTTCTTTATCTTTATTAAATGATATTCGTTCCGGTGTTAGAAATTATGAAAGTTTTTTTTATACGTTATATTTTCTCTGTTTAGCAATTGGATTTCTTATTTCGATAATTGTAAAAATAACGATAAAAAATTTATCAAGAAGTTTATTAAAAAATTCATTGAGAGAAATTGAAAAAGGTGAAGAAGGGTTTGCCTCTGCTACTAAAAATTGCACATTGAAAGATCTTCATCGTATTGCAGCTCATGAAGCCGGGCATTTGCTAGTTTATGCCGCACTTGGTCAATTACCTAACGGAGTGAAAGCGGAAGTAAAAACTCAAACCGATCATACAAATAGCCTTGGTTATGTAACAGGTGTTATTTCAAAAGGGGTCACTTTTTCTCGTCTTTTTTCTGAATGGCAAATGTTGATGATTTTAGGTGGGCGAGTGGGAGAATCTACGTTACTAAATGATAATACACTTGGTTCAATAGAAGATCATCAACGTTGGCTTAATGCTGCTAAATCATATTTGAGCAACTATTTCACCGAGATTTTTTATCCTGATGCTCAATCAGAGTTTGAGGCAAAGCATAATAATGAACAGCTTCTTGTATTGAAAAATAAGCAAGAAGATTTACTTCAACAATTTTTTGCGCTCAATATGGAGCATTTAACTGTACTTAAAGAAACGCTCCAACAACAAAAGGTGATGTTAGCTGAAGATATTATCGCTTTTTTTCAGCAAGCGAATATACGATTTCCTGACAATTTTCCATTACCTTTCGGACAGTTTGATAAATTTAGCTCTCAATGGGAGTTAAGTGAAGAATATGGAACACCAAATGAAGCATTAGAAGAACGTTTAGGAATAAATGATTTAGATAACAATTAATTTAAGAAGGAAACAAACAATATGGCAGGAGTAAACAAAGTCATTATAGTGGGGCATTTAGGAAATGCCCCGGAAATGCGAGCAATGCAAAATGGTGATGCTGTCGCCAATATTAGTGTAGCGACTAGTGAAAGTTGGAATGATCGTAACACCGGAGAACGCCGAGAAATAACAGAGTGGCATCGTATCGTATTTTATCGCCGCCAAGCTGAAATTTGCGGTGAATACTTGCGTAAAGGTTCACAAGTTTATGTAGAGGGACGATTACGCACGCGTAAATGGCAAGACCAAAATGGGCAAGATCGCTATACAACTGAAATTCAAGGTGATGTCTTGCAAATGTTAGGTACTGCACAAGGTAAAAATAACTTAGGCACTGAAAATCAGGGGCAGGAAAAAGCACCGACTAATAATGCTTATGCTAAGGCAAAAGGAAAGCCAGTACCGACTAAAGAACCTGATGATTTTGGTGAAATTCCTTTCTGAATGACATTAACCGGGATTCTGCTCTATGCCGCAGGGGCAGAATCCAAAATATTGATCAATTAGACAAGCAAATTGATCAATATTTTGGATTGAAATTTAATTTTACCGATAGTGATAGGACGGAAAAATGAGTTTAGATGCACGCAATATTACGCAAGGCGGTCAAGTTATTAAATATATGATCAGTATGTTTATACAGATCACAAATATTGTTGTTTATTGGAGCTTGATCCCAAGTGCGGGTGCATTTTTTATTTATCTGTTTAGTGTGATGAAATGGATTCACATTAAACACGGCGCAATGTATTGGCTTTTGGTGCTAAAAGGTCGTCTTGTTAAATCGCAAGGCGATCAGCTTTATCATTTTAATTGGGTCACCGCTCAAGGGAATACCGTTGAATTTACGCGTACTGGCGCACAGGTATTAAATGACGGTTATTTTATCAAGTGTGCAGAATTACTAAAAACTCACGCATTTTTTGGGTGGGGCGTTTCTCTTTTAGTCTTTTTTATCATTATTGGCGGTGTTTTTTGGTATTTAGGTAGAAAAGGGAGTTTACAACGTAAAGATGAATTAATTGGGGGGCGTTATCTTGCATCTGATGCCGCCCATGTGAATAAGCTACTTAAAAAGTTAGGGAAATTATCCCCTCTTAAAATTGGTGATTTACACCTTGTCAAAAACAGTGAAGTTCAAAATATTGCATTACACGGAACAGTAGGAACGGGGAAATCAACAGTAATCAATGGGCTGTTAGAACAAGCTCGGAAAGACGAACAACGCGGCATTATTTATGACCGGGGAAATAACTTTATCCCTATTTTTTATCGAGATGGGACGGACGTGATTTTAAACCCTATTGATGAACGTTGTCCTAACTGGGATTTATGGGAAGAGTGCAAAGATAAAGTTGATTTAGAAAACTTTGCTGAAGCCCTATTTTCTGAGGGGCAGGGGGGTGGTGATCCGTTTTGGGTGCTTTCTGCTCGTATGCTTTTTGTTTCAACGGCTGAGGCGATGCGTAATGATCCAAATCGTTCAATTAGATTGCTTTTAAATCATTTACTTTCAATTTCTTTGAATGATTTAAAAGAGATTCTAAGGGGGACTGATGCGGTTAATTTAGTAGATGGTAGTATTGAAAAAACTGCTGTAACTATTCGTACTGTTCTTGCGACTTATGCAAAATCGTTGAGACTTTGCCAAGGGTTAGATAAACCGGGTAAACCTAAATTCTCTATCCGGAAGTGGCTTAATAACACGGGCGATAATGTTTGGATATTTCTATCCAGTGATGGGCGTGTGCATGAATCAATAAAACCACTAATTACGGCATGGCTAAATATTGCGATGCAAAATGTTCTTGCCCTTGAAGCCGACCTTGGTCGGCGCGTATGGACGTTATTAGACGAATTACCGAGTCTGAACAACGTACCAAAAATTTTAGAGTATCTTTCTGAGGCGCGTAAATTTGGGGGGGTAAGTTTGGTTGGGATTCAAAACTTTCCCCAATTACAAGCCATTTACGGTAAGGATAAAGCACAAGCGATTTGGGACTTATTAAACACTAAAGCCTATTTTCGTGCGCCAAGTGGCGAGGTGGCCCGGTGGGTGCAAAGTGAAATAGGCGAAATTAGACAAAAGAAATTTAAAGACCAATATAGCTATGGTGTAGATACAATCCGGGACGGTGTAAACTTCTCAAAAGATGAGCAAGATGAAAATATTGTGAATTATTCGGATATTCAGCGACTAGATGATTTGCAGTGCTATGTTGTGCTTAAAGGTGATTTACCTGTAGCGAAAGTGAATCTTACCCGGAAAGAATTTAAGAAAATTGCGGAAGGTAAAATTGAACGGGATTTATTGGCAGCATTTGATCAGAATTTAGATGAACTGATTAGCCATGCGGATATGGGTCATCAATTTGATGCGTTGGCAAATAAAATCGTTAATGGAGCGGCTTCTTCAAGTGCGAGTGGTTCTGAAATAGTGATGCCAACAATGACAGCTCAAGAGCAACAGGTAGAGGTTGATCCGATAAAACAGGAAAATACCACAATTTATAAAGATGAAGAACATCAAAATGGCAAAGTAGAGAACAACCTTAAACATTCGTTAAGAGATATGGAAATGTAATCATGTTATCAGTGGCAAAAGTAGGTTCTTCCGGTGGCGCAGCAAATTATTATTCTCAAGAGGATAATTATTATTTCCTCGGTGAGCAAAGTACAAAATGGTTTGGTGAGGGAGCAAAACGCTTAGGGCTTGAGGGGGCAGTAGATAAAGAGACATTTAAGCAAGTGCTTGAGGGTTATTTGCCTGATGGTTCTGATCTCTCTCATATCCGAAAAGGTGAAAATGTTCACAGACCGGGATATGACTATACTTTTTCTGCACCTAAATCCGTGTCGCTTTTAGCGCTTATTAAAGGGGATAAAGACGTATTAAACGCGCATAAAAGTGCGGTTGAAAAAGTGATGACCGAAATTGAATCGCTTGCTTCTACACGCTCAATGGAAACGCGAGAAAAAGATATTGTTGAAACGAAAAATTTAGTGACCGCACTTTTTTTACATGATACTAACCGAAATCTTGAACCGCATTTACATACACACGCAATCGTTGCGAATGCGACTTATGATACGACTACAGAGAAATTTAAAACGCTTTCTACGGATAAAGTAGGGAATGAACAGGGATTTGTTGAGGTTACATGGAATAATAAGATCGCATTAGGCAAGCTCTATCGCTCATTTTTAAAAGAAGAATTAGCCGCACAAGGTTTTGAATTTGAACATACCGGAAAAAATGGTTTATGGGAAATTAAAGGGATTCCGGCGGAAGTTTTAAAAGAGTTTTCAACACGCCGTCAAGAAATTTTGGCAAGTGTTGAACCCGATGCGAGCCAAAAATCATTGGGAGTGGCCGCAAAAGATACCCGGAATGTAAAAGATTTTTCCAATCAAGATGAAGTTAAGAAAGAGTGGGTAGAAAAGTGGGATGAATTATTAGGTAAAGATTTTGATATTAATAGCATCAAAGTTACCCCGGAACAGTTACAAGCCCGACTTACATTAAAAACAGAACAAACCGCTGCGATTGATAAAGCCTTGCCTGAAGTTATCTCGGAGATTGCGAAAACCAAGGCTAAATTTAGTCGGGCAGAAATCGCCGATAAACTTGTCGATAAAGTTTATTTTGAGGGCGGTGGTTTTTCGTCATTGGTAAGTGAACGTATTGACAAGCTAATTGAGCAAAAAGAATTAATTATTACAGATAACAAGCAAAATTATTTCACAACACCGGCGCATTTATCGCAAGAATCAGTGGTGACAGCACTTGTTTCAAAGCTCGATAATCAAGTGCATCACCTCCGCGCGGAAACACTGTCTCAAATTGCGGCCAAAATTGAAAGTGATCACAAAAATTTGAATTTATTTAGTGTACGTGGGCGGCGTGATTACGATGCGAAACTCGTTAGCGATTTACAAACATTTGCTAATGAAAATCATAAAACGCATATTGTCGTTGTAGCCAATCATCAAGAAAAAAATATGCTGAATGGAAAATTAGACAAAGAAACCTTTGTTTTTACCGCAGCAGATTATCTCCGTTCAGATTATGCAGATAAGAATAATTTATTAGTGACGTTGTATCGCAGTGAGAAAATGAATTTAGATACAATGAGTGGGTTACTTTCTAAAAGCTATACGCATCAAAATACCGTTGTCTTGCTTGATACGGGCGGACGGAATCAAAAAGGACTTACGCGTGATCTTGCAGTTGATTTAGGCATAAATGATACTCTTTTGAAAGAAAGTGCAGAGCGTAAGCATATCGTGATGATGAATAATGTAGATAAAAACGATCAACTTTCTGTCGCTGTAAAAGCCTATATGGGATTGGCTTTTACCGGTAAAAACGTGGTTATGCAGGTTTCTCAAGCAACGAACACAAATACTAATTTAAGGGAAAAATTGACCGCACTTACCCGGCAAACCCTGTTAGATAACGGTTTACTTGGAGAAAGAACCACTTCAATTCAATCTAAAGAACCGGCTTATATAAAACTCGATGCCAACGGCAAACCCGACTATCAAAATCCGTCTAACTATCAAAAGGGCGATACGATAGAGCGTATCAATAAAGGAAAAGTGGAAAGTTGGACGATTCTTGATGTTTCACGTAAAGATAAAACACTTGCTATTCGTAATAATCAGACTGGTGAGCGTGAAAATGATTGGGAAATGAAAAGGCTTAATAGCGAATACCAACTTTTTAGGAATGTAAGAGACATTGAAATCCGTGTAGGGGATAAACTTCATTCAATGGGGAAAACCAATAGTATTCGCGCCAATCAAGATTTAACGGTGATTGGTATTTCTAAGCCGAATATCTTTACTAAGCAAAAAATAAAACTCGAAGATGGCCAAGGAAAGATATTCACGCTAAACGCCGGGGAAGAAACGAAATTAGGTTATGGGTATGTTGAAGCCGTAGCAAAATCTCAACGCGGTGAGCGTGATGTGATTATTTCTGTATTACAGGATAATCAAACTAATGATAAAACCCTTTCAGATGTACAAAAAGGGGCAGATCGTATTTTAGCGATTACTGCGACATCAGATAGTGTAATAGCCAAGCGAATTGATCTGCATCGTAGCCAAATATCTTTAACGCGTAGCCTTGAAAATATGTATGAGGTGACATCACTTGATGCGATTAAAGCGGAATCGGTGAGGGCAGCGTTTGATAATTCCCGGATGAAAAAAGAGATTAATGCGCGAATCGAGGCGATTCAGTCTAAAGGGGATTGGGTGTCTTTTCGACCAAGTAACCTCATTGCGAGCCTTGAAAGTAGCGGACGGTTTAGCAAACAAGAGATTATGCAATATGTTTCAGAACGTATTGAGAAAGGCGATTATCGCCCTATGGACGGTAAATCAAAAGATCTTTATAGCGCTTTTTATTTAAAAGAAAGCGTACAAACAGAGAAACATTTATTAAATCTTCTTGATAAAGGAATAGGAACACAAGAGGCTATTTTACCGGAAGCGAAAAAACTTCTTGAGGGAACATCGCTCAATGAAGGACAACGCAATGCGGCAGAAATGATTTTGACGAATAAAGATCGCATTGTGAATTTACAGGGTTTAGCCGGGGTAGGTAAAACTTATCAGCTCAATGTTGTCGCTTCTTTAATTGAGCAACATAGACCGGATATAACCATTAAAGCACTTGCGCCAACGCATAAAGCAAAAGAGGAATTGTTGCGAAGTAAGCAAATTGCAGACGGTGATACCTTTGCTAATTTTCTTATTACGGCAAAGCAGGATCAATCAAGATTCGATAAAACATTATTTATCATTGATGAATCCTCGATGATTGGTAATAAAACGGGAACGGAGCTATTAAATACGATAATTGAACGTGGAGGGCGTATTGTTTTATCCGGCGACCATTCTCAGCTTTCTGCGCTTGAATCCGGTGATGTGTTTCGATTAGGGCAAAAATTTTCGCACGTGGCGAAAGCGGAAATGAATCAGATTATGCGACAATCTAATGATATTTTACGCGGTGCGGTTGAAGCGGTGGCGATTGATAAAGATATTAGGAAGTCGCTTTCTCTTATTGAAAAACAAACTTATGATGTAGCGAGGATTAAACAGGAAGATGCGCCGAGTTCAAAAATTGCTGAAAAAGCGGAGGCAAGTTATCAAAATGTCGTTAAAGATTATATGAGCCGAAGCGAACAAGCGCAAAAGAATACACAAATTATTACAGCCACGAACCATCACCGCATAGGCTTGAATAATGAGATTCAAAAGGCACGATTTGAAAATGGTGCGATAAAAAATGGTGTGGAAATGACAATTTATCGCCGGGAAAATTTGAGTGAAGCGGATTTAAAAACTATTGGCACATGGAAAGAAAACACCGGGAATGTTTTGAAGATGGGCGAGCAGTATTATCAAATTCAGTCTGTTTCCAACGAGGGGGAAATTTGGCTTGATAATGGAACATCAAGAAAAATGCTCAATGTTATTGATTCAACTGCGGATCTTGCGATCTTCCGTATTGAAAAGCAATCTTTCTATGAGGGCGATACTATCCGCATTAATGCTACGGATAAGAACAAAACAACAGAAAATAATGCACTTGGCGTAGTCGTTAGTACGGCAGACGGGAAAATTCAAGCTGATTTTGGTAATGGCGCGCGGACACTCGATCCGATAAATAATCAAGCTGATCGCCATATTGATTTGGGTTATGCCATTACAAGTATGGCATCACAAGGCGGTTCTTTTGAAAATGTGATTTTATATGTAGATACGAATATGAAAAATTTCGTAGATATGAAAAACGCTTATGTTGATATTTCGCGTGTAAAAGATCACTTGCAAATGTATGTCACAGACCGGGAGCGGTATGTGGAACTGGTAGAAGCTGATTCAGGCGTAAGAATGACCGCTTATGAACAAGATTTAGCGATTAAGCGAGAGATTTTGTCAGAAGCTAGTCAAATGTGGGAAAACTCAAGGAATTTAAAAGACGTTTATAATTTTAAAGATCGCTTTGATGATAATGTATTAACTCAGAGTAGCCGCATTAGTTTTAAAGGGAAAGAAAGTGAGCTTTTATTGGCGACTACAGACGAAGAGGGGCGTTATACCGGTAATCTTGTTATTCCGGTGAATCCTTATCGCGGAGAGATCCATTATGGCGAAAGCCGCCTCGAAGCGACAGAAGATGCCCGTTTCATTATCTTGAATCAGGGCGATGGCGATAAACCGGCAGAAATTTTGACTTTAAATGGCTTAGCTCAAGCACAAGAATTCAAAGATCAGGAAAAAACCGTTATTATTGTGCTTGATGAACAAGATAAGGGTCTAAAAGTGTCTGATCTTGTCGAGGAAGCGGATAGGATTGCAGAAAAGTTAAGTGCTGACGATTTAAAAGAAATTGAACAAATCGCAAAAGAAATTATTCAAGAGGAAGATAAGGAATTAATGTCGGCTCAAACTCTTGAATTGAGCGAGGAAAAAGAAACCACCTCGCCACGTGGACGAGATGAAAATAATATTTTAAGGCACGCACCGGAAGAAGAACCTACACCAAAAATTAAAGAATTAGTATAGGAGAAAAAATGACTAAACAGGACGAATTAAATATTGTCGCCAAATATCTAGGCAACCTTTCATCTTTACGTTCATTTGTTAAAGATAAAGAGCTGAGTTTTCTAGAAAAAGTACAGGAAAACCTTGCACAAGTTATCGCAGAGAAAAAAGAAGCGGTTGAACTTGAAAAAATGGAACTGGAAG